>NZ_JBZYWG010000010.1:0-418 GCF_058932845.1 Pontibacter sp. LHS2 | reverse complement strand
GGCGAAGTGAAAGGCAAGGGCACGACCAGCCTGGAGACGAAGTACCGCTACACGGACCGCACGCCGGTGCAGGGCACCGTGTACTACCGCCTCAAGCAGGTGGACACGGACGGAGAGTTCGCCTACAGCAACGTGATCGCCGTCAACGCCCAGGGCCTGGCGCGCGAGCTGGCCACGCAGGCTTATCCGAACCCATTCCGCGATGTGATCAAAGTAGCGCTCACGGTACCCGAGGCGCAGGTGGCGGCCATGACCATCTATGACATCAACGGCCGACGTGTGCTGACCAAAGACCTGGAGCTGGACGCGGGCATCAACAATCTGGAGCTTCAGCTGGGCCAGTTGCAATCAGGTGTCTACATCCTCAAAGTCGTGGGCGAAGGCATGGAGTCCACGACCCGTATCATGAAAAACTAAG